>NZ_JARGNT010000001.1:0-26401 GCF_029210165.1 Ponticaulis sp. | reverse complement strand
CGCCACGGTATCCACCGCCGCCGCCGCCGTCACGATCACCGCCGCCGCGATAGCCACCGCCACCGCCGCCGCCACGGTATCCACCGCCGCCGCCGCCGTCGCGATCACCGCCGCCACGATAGCCGCCGCCACCGCCGCCGCGGTATCCACCGCCGCCGCCGTCACGATCGCCACCGCCACGATAGCCGCCGCCACCGCCACCGCGATAGCCGCCTTCATTATTTCTGGAACTTCCGAAATCACTCGGAGCTGGATTATCAAATGGATCGGAGAAAGGACTACTGCCGAAATCGTCGTTGCCAAACTCTCTGCGGCCACCCCGTTTAGGGCGGCGCCCACGACCACCGTCACGCCCGCTGCGCGGTTCGTCGTCGTCAAAACTCATATCTGTATGCTGTCCTCTCTCGCGAAGTCAGGTTTTCCTGTTCTCTTCTGTACTTCGCATTTCCATCTGCGTGCTAACTTGTTCTTGCCTTGATCATCGCAGAACACTTCAAGGCTTGACGAATATGCCTGAAAAACCGTGATTCAGCAACGAAAAATGCTTCATGGGCGAGGTGAGGGCATCAGTCGGTATGTGTGTTAAATGCCATTTATCATGCACCTTTTTGATAACCGGTGGCGAATTTTGCGCGATTAGCGGTCTTATGCTTCAGCGCTTGATGAAATTTGGTGCTGGAACCGAATCAAAAAACATTCAAATATTCAACATGTGAGGGCAATTTTCGGGAGTTTCCCATTTCTGTTTTGCTGATAGACGACAATCATGCAACCGCGAGGCTGATGGGGCATCTCTTCGCGCTGACAGAATTTGCCTTGATTGAATTTTTACATGCAGACACTGTAGAAGACGGCCTTGAAACGCTGTCATCAGAGCCGGTTGACCTTGTTTTTCTGGATAATCGGGTCCCGCCGCATCAGCGCTTTGAAGACCCGTTGCGCAAAATAAGGGCCTGTTCTTCGGCGAAAGTGGTTTTGCTGACGGGCACTGATCTGGAAGATCTGGGCTATGATGCCTTGCCCGTCAGTCTGGATGGGTTTCTGTCCAAGAATGAGTTGTCGCCGGCCAGCCTCACCGGGATTCTGAAACAGGTTTTCTAGCTATCCGTTGAACGGAAATCCGCCATTAAGTGTCCAGAACGCACCGCCAAATGCGGCGATGGTCACCCAGAAACCGAATAATAGTTTCATGCCGGATTTCGCGATTTGGTCTTCGATTGGTAGCCAGTCTTCGTGAAGCTCTGGTCTCCCCCACGTATCTCTCATTGCGCACGACCTCAGTTCCGCCCGCGCTAACACGCGGAGGTGCAATATGATGGTTTTCTATGATCTCTCCCGGCCGGCGTTCTGGCAGCGGCCTCGCGTTAATAATCTGTTGAACGGATTAGGGATTTCTATCTGTACTCAGCCAATTTTGGCTGAAATTTCCAGCAAACCGTGAGCAAACAAAAAAGGCGAGCCGAATGGCCCGCCCATGCTAATTTTGAAACGAAAAAGTAAACCGGTCTGGTCTTTTTCGTTAACACTTTGCCGCTGCAGAAAGCTGTTAGCGACGACGGTACTGATATTCCTCAATGTCATCGACGATGATGGTGTAGGCGGCATCGGCCAGGTCTGTTGATTGCGTGTCAGCAACCAGCGTACCGCGAATCCAGACGGCTTGCGGCATGTCCCGGATCGGCATGGTTTCAGACAGCTGGGCATATACAGTCTGGTTCGGCGGTGGCGGCGGCACGTGTACACATGCGCCGAGTGTCGGGACCAGAAGGAATTCGTTGATTTCAGCTGCGGGGCTGAAATCCAGCGGGACGGTGTAGCCCGGCATTTTGATTTTGCGGCCGTTCAGCTCTTCAACCGTGTTGTAGGTGCCGATCTGGACGCCAACGTCATTCGGGCCGCCTTCTGCGATGTATTCGCCGGAGGAAAGCATTTCCTGCATTTGCATGGCGTACATTTCACGCAGACGTTCTTCTTCGCCCTCAGGAAGCAGATCTTCCCACATCACTTCGAGATACCCGTCGGCATCAACCGGATCTTCCCAGACGGATTGCTGGACCGGCTCTTCTACGGCAGCCGGTGCATCGCTCTGCTGTGGCTGAGCTTCGGTTTGCATACCGCAGCTCGCCATCGGAATGGCCATAGCTGCCAGAAGAAGTTTGAGGTTCTGATTCATGTCGTATCTCTCAGAGTTTGATGGACAGTCCATCTGCGAGCGAATTCTTAAGGGCCTGAATGGCCGGAATGAGGCCGAGCACGCCAGCAGTGACGATAACGGCGAGGAAGACTTTCAGGTCGGTCATGCCGGGATATGTTCCCGCGAGTGCAATACCGAAGCGTGCTTCAAAAATGGGGGCAGCCAGCGCGCTTGCAAGATAGACAAGTGCGATGCCAAACGCCGCACCCGTTGCCGCTAGCAGCACCGCTTCGCTGATAAGAAGCGTCATGATTTGTGCCGGGCCCGCACCAATTGCACGCAGGACTGCCATTTCGCGACGGCGTTCGCGGAGGCTTGTCAGAATGGAGGTCAGGATCGAGACGAGGCCTACAAGGATCACAAACGCAGATACGGCCATTAGCGCATTACCGGCCACGCCAACCAGCTCCCAGACTTCTGCAATCGCCTGTGCGGGCGGTGCGGCGACGAGCGCTTCCTGAGAGTAGGTGTTGATGGCCCGCATGGTATTCAGCGTGCTGCGACGGTCACTCAGGCCAACGAGCGCAGACGAGATAATATGCGGACGCAGATTGAGCTGACGCACATCATCGGCGGTCATCATGTTCGCCAGCGGTGAAGGCGCGCCGCTCTGCCAGCCGACATGGATCGCTTCAATCGCAAGCAATGAGACGAGCACGCTCTCGTCTACGGGGGTGCCGGTAGCCTCAAGAATGCCAGTGATTGTGAAGGGCCGGTCGCTGTGGTCCTGAAAGCTGACCGGACCTGTGCCGTGTGAAAGCTCGATCTCATCTCCGACGGCATAGCCTTTTTCTGCGGCGACATTTGAGCCGACAACCACATCGTAAAGATCATCAAACGGAACGCCGCCTGCAAAGCTGACATTCTGGCGGTCACGGAACTGGTAGTGCGCGAAGAAGCTCTGGTCTGTGCCGACAACGCGATAGCCGTCATGGGAATCGCCAAGGGAGATTGGCACGGTCCATTCAATGTCACCGCGGCTTTGAAGCCATTCATAGCTTTCCCAAGTTATGCCCGCTGCCGGATCACCGATATGGAAGACGGTGAACATAACCAGGCTGACCGGGCTGGTGCGGGCGCCGACTATCATATCCGTGCCGGTGATGGTCTGCTGGAAGCTCTCTTCCGATGATGTTTTCAGCTTATCGACGCCGAGGAACAGCATCACGCTTACGGCTACGGCGGTGATGGTGAGGAGCGCCGAGGCGCGGCGGTTCCAGAGGCTTGCCCAGGCAAGCGAGATCAGGGCTGAAAGGCTCATGCGCGGGCCTCCGCAGCGATTGTGTTCAGCGTCTCGAGGTCTTCAATCCGATTAAATGCTGCGCCCAGATGCTCGTCATGGCTCACGAAAAGGAGCGCGGAACCGGCTGCGGCGCTTTCTTCCTGCAAAAGTTCGAGAAAGGCATCGCGCGCTTTGGTATCCAGCGCAGAGGTCGGTTCATCGGCGATAATCAGTTTCGGGCGGCCCATCAGAGCGCGTGCGACGGCGACGCGTTGTTGCTGGCCGACAGAGAGATTGGTGACCTTGCCGTTGAGAATACGATCATCGTTCAGGCCCAGCCGGTCAAGCAGACGACGGGCTTCGTCATCAGGTGTTGTGCCGGTTTCGGCGACCCGCTTTCGACGCTCCGCGGAAAGCTTGCAAGGGAGGGTGACGTTTGCCTTCACGCTCAGATAGGGCAGCAGGTTAAACAGCTGGAAGATCACGCCCATATCGCGGGCGCGGATGCGGTCCCGTTTTGCGTTCGATGCGTTGGCGAGATCTTCTCCGGCAAATTCAATCTGCCCGGAATCTGCCGTCAGAACGCCAGCGATCAGCCCGAGAAGCGTGCTTTTGCCGGAACCGCTTGGTCCGCGCAGAAACACATGCTCGCCCGCTTCGATTTGAAACTCGGGGATGCGAAGCAGAGCTGGCGCACCCGGCCAGGCGAATTCGACATTCTTCAGGCTGAGTAGAGGCAAAATATTCTCCGCTATGGACGGCTCATCGTTGGGTTTGATGCGGACAGCGTGGTTGCATCAGCGCCGCCGTCGGTCATGAACGTTGTCTGGAGGGTTTCAAAACCTGGAAGAGCCTCAAACACCGCGAAGTTCACAGAAGACAAACGGTCAGGGCGCTCACATTCAGCTTCGAAGGTGACGAGGAAGTTTGCGTGTTCAACAGGTGTCGCGGCTTCAGCATGGTTCTCGTGATGGTCAGCATGCTCGCCTTCATGGTGGTGGTCGCCATGCTGTTCATGGTCGTGTCCACCTTCGGTGTGGTGACCGTCATCATGTGCGTGTGATGCGTCGTGGCTGTGCCCGTGCTCGACAGCGTCTTCGCCTTCATACCCTTCCTGTTCAACCTGCTGGCTCTGGACCGTGCACTGAGCGCGTGCTGGCAGGGAGAGGAAGTCTTCGGTCATGTCATAACCGGAGAGATCAGCGACAGAGAGGAGCGCACCCTCTGGTGTCCGGAAGTTTGCAGCAGGCGCGGCAATCTGAATGAAAAGGTCGCTGCCTTCGAGCAAAATGAAGGCTTCACCAGCGCCGTGAGTATGCGCGCGGGCCTGACGCGGTGCATCATCGTGAGCGGATGCGGCAATGAGTGACAGAAGAGTTATCCCTAGAAGTCCAATTGGCATTTGAATTCTCTCTCATCCTCTTCTACATAGGGCGTGGATATTATAACATAAAGCAGTTCGATAGACGTTCAATGCGCGTCATCTGCCCGCTCCGGAGTATTTTCAAGACGTGTTTGCTACGCCTTTGCTGGCCACCCTGTTTCTGACCAGTCTTGCTGCATTTATCGCAGCTCTTGGTTTGATAACAGTCTCTATCCGCAGTGACTGGAGCCAGAAATACGGACCGGTCTTTGCCTTGATAGCAAGTGGACTGCTGCTGACAATGGTAATTACCCATCTGGCGCCCGAAGCGCTGGCTGGTGGACCTTTGGCATCATACCTGATGCTGGGCGGCTTTTTCTTAGGCTTGTTTGTTCACGACATTCTGCGAACGCTTTTGCCGGTGGCTGATCCGCGCACGCTCGCGGCCGGTCTGACGCCGCTTATTGCCATCTCCATTCACTCGTTTCTGGATGGCATGATTTACACGATCAGCTTTTCGCAAGGCATGGATACCGGGCTCTATGCGACGATGGGACTTGTGCTTCACGAGTTTCCGGAAGCGATCATTACATTTGCGCTGCTTCGTGCTGCGGGTATTTCAAACCGGTTGTCATTTATTCTGGCATTCCTCGCTGCGGGTGTCACAACGCCGCTCGGAACCATCGCGATGATCCCGCTGGCCTACACTGTCGATATGAGCATTCTGTCGCTTCTGTTTGCGGTCTCCGCGGGACTTTTGCTGTTCGTGTCCACGGGTCCGCTCATGGCTCATATGAAGGCAGAACATCCAATCCGGTCTATTCCAGCCCTCGGCGTAGGTATTGCCATTGCGCTCGTCATTGGCAGCGCCGGCGTCGGCCATGTCGCGCACGAAAACGCCTCCGGTCATGTGACCGAAGGCGTTCATGCTCACGACTGAGTAAATGACCTAGCTGGCGGCGATTAGCTGCTTGCCTTTGATCGCCAGGACGTTGGACATGGTTTCCATCAAATTCCGGAAATTGATCGGCTTGCCTTCAAAAGCATCGCAGCCAGCATTAAAGCAGCTGTCGCGGTCTTTCTTGCTCACATGAGCTGTCAGCGCGATGATCGGGAGCGAACGGGTTGCCGGATTGTCACGGATTTCACGTGTCGCATCGAGACCTGACATGACCGGCATAGAAATATCCATCAGGATAATGTCTGGAGATTCTGACGCCGCTTTTTCGACAGCTATCTCGCCATTCTCTGCGCCAATGACAACAAAGCCCTGACGTGTGAGACGGCGAGCCAGCATGTTGAAATTGTCCTCATTGTCCTCAGCAAGGAGAATTCGGGTCATGGTTTCCAGCTCCTGGGGTGTGTCCCCGTTTATCAAGCCTCAGAAGTGAAATCCAAGGCCAGTTTAATTGTGATAGTACGCTTCCACTGTCTCTAAAGTCTTAATTATGCAGTGGATAATTTAAACGTTCAGGCGCTGGCGCGATCAGTATTTGATCTTGCCTTTGACTTCTTTGAGGCTCGACCTACAGGGTGCTGATTGTGGCGCGCATGACGGACGACCTCAGCGACCATGTCTTCACGGCTGGCCGGCTTGCACAAATAGGCGTTTGCGCCGGCCTTGATGAATTTAGCGCGTTCTGAATCGACTGTATGAATGATGACAGGCACATCTTTCAGGTCTGCGCTGGCGCGAACGTCGTGCAGAAGCTCCATGCCTGTTTTACCCGGGAGGTGCACGTCCAGTACAACAGCCGCAGGTTGGCTTTGACGCATTTTCTGCAGGCCTTGCTCGGCAGTGCGGGCATGGTGAAGATCAAAGCCGATGGTTTGCAGATCGCGTGACAGAAGTTCATGCACGTCGGCATCATCGTCGATAACCAGCACAACAGGCCGGTCCTGCGTTCCCCGCGCATCTTCATCGAGGCCTTTTGTGCTCGATTGAACATTGATCGGGAAATGAAGGCGGAATGTGGAACCTTTGTCTTCGGTGCTATCTACGCTGATCTCGCCGCCAAGCAGCTGGATCAGGCGTTGCGAAATCACAAGGCCGAGTCCTGTGCCGCCATATTTGCGTGTGAAGGATTCGTCAGCTTGCGAGAACGGTTTGAAGACGCGGTCGAGCTGCTCTTCTGTCATGCCAATGCCGGTATCCGTCACTTCCAGAACAAAGCCGTCAAACCCGCCAATCTCTTCAGAGTATCCGCGGATAATGATGTCGCCCTCATGCGTGAACTTCGCTGCGTTTGATAACAGGTTCAGAAGGCACTGCTCAAGGCGGTGACGGTCAGACCAGACCAGCGGCGTGTTTTCGGGAAGATCTATCGTCAGCTTCACCGGTTTGTCGGCCAGCATCGGATACACGGTATCACTGGCTTCTTTCACCATAACGCCAAGGTCGAACTGGCCAATCTCGGTATCTAGGCGGCCTGCTTCAATCTTTGAAAAGTCCAGAATGTCATTGATGTTCAGTAGAAGACGTTTGCCCGCCAGAATGATCCGCTTATGGTCCTCAACGTCTGCGTCGCGCGCATCCATTTCGGCGTCTTCCATCATCATTTCGCTATAGCCGATGATCGCATTGAGCGGCGTGCGCAGTTCATGGCTCATATTCGCCAGGAATTGCGACTTGGCGAGATTGGCTTCGTCTGCGTGCTGACGGGCCAGTTTCTCTTTGTCCTTTTCGAACATCACATTCAGCATGTGGTCAAATGACCGGTGGCCAGCGCGCGCAATCGCAACCGACTGAATGATGATCAGCGCGCCAAATGTGAGCGCGTAAGGCTGGAATTCGTCTGTTGATAGCTCGTGAAGGTTCAGCAAAAGCCCTGCCGCGGGTACGATCGCCGTAACGAAAGACATGCTTGGCTTGAAAGTATGCTGACCAGCGACATTCATCATAACAACGACCGTCATCATGGCGCCGATAATCGGGGCGGGCTGAGGCAGGGTCCACAAAAACAAGCCGGGCAGGGCATAAGCCCATGTCATCAACAGGGTTGGGACCAGAATTTGTAGGTAAACAATGATCGATACCACGCGCGCAGATACGATCTTGCCGTTGATCGATCCGTCAGGACCGAGTTCGACCGTCTCTTTGTTCTTGAAGTAGCGGAAGACGCGCACAGCTGCGACAGCTTCCAGCAGAATAACGACACCCGCCCATGCTGCGATCAGCCCGAGATGCTGAAAATCCGTCGCAAACGCGACCAGCGGCATGAAGCAGAGATTGCATACGAGTCGAACAATCGCATAGCGCGTTGATGTCCGTTTCAGATACTGGTCCAGCGCCGCGATGCCGCGGTCATAGGTTTCCTGATCCAGTACAGTGTCATTCTGACTCATGTTAATCTCCACAGGTGTGTGCGCAGACTAGAGCAGAAAAGTCTTTTTATCTTGTTAGCGTGACTAGAGAAAACGGTTAAAAATCAGTTGATTGTAAAGTGTAGTTTCGGCTGATCTTGTGCGGGGCTTTGGTAGATTTGCCGCGTTTTTCATGACCTGTTTGAGCCTGACCATTCGTCATTTTTCTGGTGCATTCGCTGCGCTTAATGCACCCTACGCGTCACAAAGTGACGGATACTAATGGGGGGCGCTTCATAACCCCAGATGTCGATGGCCACAAAGGGGGGATTTGGAAGATGTTTGATCGAGGAGGTGCCCGACTGGGTACCTATGATGCGTCTCTACAGAATAGGTTGGGTAGGTGATGATAGAGTTCACTTCTGATGAGACCACCTTATTTGAAGGGAAAGCCTTTTTTCAAGGGCGTGTTTTTTTGGGTACTCACTTCGAAACCTTTGGAAGTATAGACCAAGTCTTCGGTATGAACGAATACCAGTTTCAGTGGAGACATGCTGTGAACCGGTGCGTGCTTGAAAGAAATATTTCATGTTTAATCGCAAGCCTCTCAATAAATAACGAGGGAGAGTGTAGCGTTCAATACTATGGGCTCTATCCCGGTGAAATTGTGCCGGGTAAAGAATTCAGCACTTCAAACATCGTGGCGACGGAAGGCTTTATGTCATGGAACACGGAAATCGTTACAATCGATAAAGACAAATACCCTGTCAGAAAGAAAATCTTTGAAAAGTTAACCGATTTATATTTACTTATGCGGACTGACATCGATGACATTTCGAAATTTTCAATAGCCAATTCTATCGCGACATCGATCCTGTAAATATACAATCTGCTGGGTGATGGCTCGCCGGCTTATGTGACGGGCGTTGAGGCCACCGGCATCGTTGAGCCGGTCTATAACTTTTCAGTCGATGGCTGGGCGACCTACCATGTCGGCGAACTCGGCGTCTGGGTGCATAATATATGTTCTGATGAATTATTTCAGATGATTGCCGAAAGCGGTATGACGCGAAGGGAGTTCGACCGTTTGATCGGAGGTTGGAGTAAAGGAACCTATGACACTGTAGCGGACGGCATATTTGATCACGCAACACGACATTTTGAAGGCGATATCGCAAGATACATGCGCATCGGAGGAGATATTCAAGGACAGATCGCCGCAAGATCGCGTGGTTGGAGTTTGCGTAGAACTCAAGTGTACAGGCAAGGTACGCCGGAGCAATACGTTGCGAGGACCTGGGATGGGCCGAATGGAAGATTTGCTATCATTGATGATAGTGGGCTCTTAAGAACATGGGGAATAAATTAATGCCTGAATTGTCTGCGTTGATAGATGCCGCGCAAGACGCTTATACGCAGGCTCGACATGAACGCGGAAAGATTTGGGGCAAGTCGGTCCCCAATTCGGCAGATACATTTGCTGCAGATTTAGTATATACAATATATGATCTGGAGTCGTCGTGTCGTGCAATGAAGCTGCGCTTTGATCGAGGCGCAGAATTAACAGCTGAAATTCGAAAGAACTATCTGAGCTTCCTCAGGTATTATGAGGACGATGACTTTTTGGCGGCACGGTCGGAACTTCAAGAAACGTGGCCGGGCATCTATAGTTATGCGCTTGCTGTGCAGAAGCTCGACCTGTTTTTGAGAGATTTGCTCGGTGAATAACCCATTCGTTTGGCATCGGTTGTTATTTCTGAAAACAATCCGGTGCTCTGCAGACACGGGACCTGATGGCGGGAAACGGCATGTTTCGGGTCCCGGATTAGCAGTGCATCATTGTCATGCTGCACAGCATCCGGGATGATACGAGGTCGTGCTTCGCTCATTCCTGCGCATGCAGGGATCTGGTTTGATATGGCTGGTCCAGTTTCCCGCCTTCGCGGGAAAGAGCGAAAACCTATCAAAACGACAGATGCCCGTGTCGGCGGGTATCGCGCGTTGCGCTCAACACCGCCCCACATTTTCTTATCCAACCCCACCGCACGCCACCCTAAACTTGGCGCATGAACCCCGCGCCTGCATCTGCTCCTGATTACACCTCGCTGACCATTGGCCAGCTGATCGGGCTGAACCTCGCGCGGCTGTATGCCTGGTGCTTGCGGCTTCAGGCGACCGGTGAAATGCGCGCGCCGCGTGACCTCGCTCGAATGGTGATTTCAACTGACGCGATGGTGCATGCCTATGTGCGTATGCTGGCCTCGAACCAGCTGGAACGGGCCGGTTTTACCTTCGCGGCAAACGCCATGCGTACGCCTATCTGGCAGCGGGCGGGCAGTTTTGTTTGCTCTCGCGCACCTTCGGTGCGCATAGAGCGCGCTCAAGGCTGTGCTGTTTGCTCTCACGAAGCAGAATTTCACACAGAATCCGCTCAGGGCTGTGACCTCACCTCATTGGCCGAGCTGCCTGGCCGGCTTCAGACGACAATCGAAAACTTTGAGCGCGCAGAAACACTGGCGAGCCATCTGGCTCGATTGATTGTCTGCGCGCTGGCTTATCTGGAGCCTTCAGAACGCATATCTCTTGTATTCTGTGAGCAGACGGAATCCGCATTTTCGGCTTGTCATCACATCATGAGGCCGCAAGAGCCATGGCCGCCTCCAGACCACGCGGCGTGTAATCTTTCACTCTCTATCTGACTTCAATCTTCAAGTTAAAACTCATGCGCAGCAAGGAATCCCTTGCGGCGATAGAGGCGCATCTGATTGCGCGGGAAGCGACTTTGTCATCCCGTGCGAAGTGCAGCGCGAAGCGGTGCTCTGCAGACACGGGACCTGATGGCGGGAGACTGCATGTTTCGGGTCCCGGATCAGCAGTGCATCATTAAGATGCTGCACAGCATCCGGGATGACATGGGTTCGTGCTTCGCTCGTCCGCTCCTTCTTTCCGGGAGAGCAGTGGAGCCGCGCCATCCCCTCTTTGCGACTCAGTCAGTCATGCTAATGAACGTGTATGAGCGACTTTTTTCCTTCCGACCGTCCCGCGTCTGCCAATCTTCCCGAGCTGTCCGTTTCAGAGCTTGCGGGTTCCATCAAGCGAACCATTGAGACGACGTATGACCGCGTCCGTGTGCGTGGTGAACTCGGCCGCGTAACGATTGCAAAGTCCGGTCACATGTATGCCGACCTTAAGGACGATAAGGCAGTCATCAATACGATCATGTGGAAGGGCAGCGTGTCGCGCCTGCCGTTCCGCCCGGAAGAGGGTTTGGAAGTCGTTGCGGAGGGGAAGCTGTCGACCTATCCGGGGCGCTCCAACTACCAGCTGATCGCAGATACGATGAACCCTGCCGGCGCCGGGGCGCTCATGGCCTTGCTGGAAGAACGTAAGAAGAAACTCGCTGCCGAGGGCTTGTTCGAAACATCTCGCAAACAGCCTCTCCCGTATTTCCCGAAGGTGATCGGCGTTGTGACGAGCCCGACCGGCGCGGTCATTCGTGATATTCTCCACCGGATATCCGACCGGTTTCCGGTTCATGTGCTTGTCTGGCCCGCGCTTGTGCAGGGCGACAGAGCGGCTCAGCAGATCACGGCGGGCATTGAAGGGTTTAACGCGCTCGCGCCGGATGGCCCCGTGCCGCGCCCTGACGTGATTATCGTGGCGCGCGGAGGTGGTTCAATCGAGGACCTCTGGCCATTCAATGAAGAGATCGTCGTTCGCGCAGCGGCAGCTTCGCAGATCCCGCTCATCTCGGCGGTCGGGCACGAAACAGACACCACGCTGATCGACTATGCGTCAGATCGACGTGCGCCGACACCAACAGGGGCGGCCGAGATTGCCGTTCCGGTACGGTCCGAGCTTGTGCAGACGGTTACAGCCTATGGCGAGCGCCTTATGCGCGGGCTGACGCAGACCTCCCGGCGCAGCGAAAGAGAGCTGATGGCGGTGGCCGCGCGCCTGCCGCGCCCGACGGCGTTGCTGGAATCCCGTCAGCAACGGTTTGACTATGCCGAGGGGCGTCTTACCCAGTCGTTGCAGGCTGCCCTTCTGAAAAAGCGGTCCATGTTTGATCAGACGGGGCCGCGTCTGCGTCCGAAAACGCTGGAGACCAGCCTGCGTGTGCTGGATGATCGTGTCAGTCAGGCGTCCAGGCGCCTCACGGCGGGCCTGACACGTCAGGCGGCGCTCGGTGAAAGCCGGCTCGCGACAGTATCCAAGCGCTTGTCACTGCGCGGAGATGCGTTGCTGCGTGAAACGAAAGATACGGGCGAAGTCCAGCAGGCCACGGACCGTATGGCGCGTGCGTTTGACCGGCAGGCGTCACGTCTTGAGGACCGGTTGTCCCGAACGGGTAATATGCTTGAGGCTCTGTCCTATCAGGCAACGTTGAAGCGTGGCTATGCCGTCGTGAAGACCGCCGACGGCCAGCTGGTCAGAGATACGGCTTCTGCGCGCGCGGCTCAACGCATGACGGTTCAGTTTGCTGATGGTGATGTTGATGTCACGACGCAGACTGATGGCGCGCCTCCGGCGTCACCAAAACCCAAAAAATCCGTGCCGCCTAAGGGCGCGCAAGGGTCTCTTTTCTAGCGTCTGATCTGAGGGTCGAAAGGGCGACCGTCTCTCGGTCGGGGGGGGAGGAAACAGAGACGGTCGCCTGAACCGGGACGTGTGGGGGAGGGAGGGGGATACGCACGTCCAGGACCACTTCGTCTTTCGACACTACCTATTTCACATGGATAGATTGAAAGAAGGTTAATAAAACTGCCGTTTTTGTTTATACTTACATTTTGTCTTTCGATAATTTTGCTATCGACAAATTGGAATTATGGGTAGTTTGTCTACGTTCTGTTCGAAATGGCGATACTTAATTACTAGATAGTTAAATTTGCTGCATTCTGCGGACCTGTCAAAGTGCAGGTCGAAATTATTCACAAGAAATATTTTTAGTTGTTTTGTCTGGCCTTGCGGCCTCACCCAACTGCATTTGGTTTGATTTAGAGCTTAGTCAAATAAAAAGCCTCCGGCCAAGAACGCTGGCCGGAGGCAAAACGCATCGTCTTACTTTTGGGAGGGGGCGAATTAAGACGCGCGAATATGGGCGAGGAAGTCGTTCACCTGACCCTGTAGGGTCGTGGCCTGACGTCCAAGATCTGCCGATGCCTGAACGACCTGTTCGGAAACATTCTTCGTGCTTTCGGCGCTGCGGGAGACCTCTTCAATTGAGTCGCTGACAGACCGGGCGCCCACCGCAGCTTCGCGTGTATTGCGAGCAATCTCACGGGTGGATGAGGTCTGTTCTTCGATGGCCGCATTGATGGACAGAGACACAGAGTTCACTTCCGTGATCGAGGCCTGAATAGAGGCGATCGCGTTCACAGCGCTGTTGGTCGTATCCAGCATTTCCTGGATGTGACGGCTGATCTCTTCGGTCGCTTTGGCGGTTTCGTTGGCGAGTGTCTTCACTTCGGATGCAACGACAGCAAAACCTTTGCCTGCTTCACCGGCGCGCGCGCTTTCAATCGTAGCGTTGAGAGCCAGAAGGTTCGTCTGCGCTGCGATGTCTGAAATCAGGGATACAACTTCGCTCACCTTGTCCGCAGATGCTGAAAGGCGTTGGATCGTCTGGTTCGCCTCGTCGGCCGTTGTTGCGCTGCTTGCGGTGACCTTGGTGGCTTCTGCAGAGCGTTCTGCGATTTCGCCGACTGCATTGCCGAGCTCTTCGGTCGAGCGTGATGCTGCTTCAACGCCGTTGGACGCCTGAAGAATAGAGGCTGAAAGATCCGCTGAGCGTGAATAAGTGCTCTCGGCGATTTCGGTCATCTGACGCGAATTCGCTTCCAGTTCGACGGCAGCAGCAGACACGATGCCTGATACGGCCTGAACTTCTTTTTCGAACAGATCGGCCATATCGAGCGTTTTTTGCTGGGCTTCCTGGCGACGGACTTCATTGAAGAAGTGAATGGACAGATCCATGTCGAGCATTGCCGCGCGAATGAAGGCGCTCTGCATCTTGTGGAGTTTAGAGTATTCTACCGACAGCTTGCGCTTATTGATAAACTTCTCGCCAAGGCGACGAAGCGCTTCGTCAACAAGGAAGGTATATCCGGCCAGATAGAATTGTGGCTCCAGGCCGATGCGCGCATGTACCGTGCCAATGGTTTTGACGGATTTGATATACTCAGGAGAGAAGTCTCCCGTGAGGATCACTTTCCAGTGGCGGAATTGGGCGTTTGCCGCAAAGTCCAGTCGTTCCTTAGAGTCGAAAAAGCGTTCGATCTCAGGATATTTTGCCACGTGCGCGTAGAAGTCACGCAGGACGTTCGGAAGAATGTCTTCGAGCGGCGCTCGTAGCTCTCGCAGCGTTGTTATTGTTTCGAGGTCAAGTCTGAGAAAATTGAGACGGGATGACAAATCAGTTGATGTGCTCACGAGAATACCCCCGCGGTAAAAAGTATTAATAAAAATGTCCCCTGAGTTTACCGTAGGAATCCTGCAGGTTGTGGTAAACGATAAGCGAGGATCGTTACCAATTCCCTATTTTTTTTGAGTGTTTGAGAGTTGGTCAAAACTTCCCACTTTATTTGATTGGGTCAAGTGAAGTTTGATCTGTTTTGGCACTTTATTGGTATTTAATTCTACCTAGGGGTGATTTTTCTGACTATTGTTCCAGCTCGATTTGTCGGTGGCCTGTGGGTTCGGCTGCCTTCGGGCGCATATCGATAAAAAATCCGGCAAAATGTCGTTTGCGGCGCTCTGACCTCTCGCGTTTCAGGATTAGTCACGCTAAACCGACGCAAAACAGGAGTTTGTTATGTACGCATTTGTTGCTCTCGGTCTGGCTTTCGGTGTTTTCGCGCTTCTGAACCTGATCGACATGAAGCGCCTCGACTAGGTCAGCTTCTAACTGAATGCTTTTTGATTTCGGGCTACTCGTAGCGGGGCTGGTTTTTCTGGTCTTCGCAGGGGACTTTCTTGTGCGCGGCGCCGTTGCCGTCGCGCTTCGTCTTGGTGTGTCTCACATTCTGGCGAGTGTATTCATCGTGGGCTTTGGCAGCTCGGCGCCCGAAATGCTTGTCGCGATTGAGTCGACATTAAAAGGCGCGCCAGGTGTTGCGACAGGCAATATTATTGGTTCGAACATCGCCAATATCTTTCTAGTGCTGGGTATCCCGGCGCTCATCATGCCGATGACGACCAGGGGAACGGGCCTGAAGCGCGCTGTTACCGTTACGGCGCTCGCGACTGCGGCCTGGCTCACGGCAACCGCGACCGTAGGGCTGGTTCCGGCTGTTGGCATCGGCTTTTTGGTCGGACTTGGTCTTTATATTCTGGCCGCACTTATTTTCCCTCCAGGTGGCAACCCGGAGGAGCTGATCGCAGACGAAGTTGAAGAGCCGTTTCCGGGCTGGGTGCGTACAGCATTCTTTATCGCACTGGGTGTCGTCGGTCTGCCTGCTGGCGCTCATCTGGCCATTGAAGGTGCGACCGGGCTTGCGACCACATTTGGCGTAGGTGACGAACTCATCGCGCTGACGCTTCTCGCCGTTGGTACATCCCTGCCGGAATTTGCGGCATCAATGGCGGCGGCGTTCCGTAGGCAGGCGGATGTTGTGCTCGGTAATGTCGCCGGGTCCGTCATGTTCAATATTCTGGCCGCAGGTGGCATCATCGCACTCCTTGGGCCTGTTGATCTGCCGCCAATCTTTTTCGAGCTTGATCACTGGTTTATGGGCGTGTCGATGGGCATGTTCCTGCTTTGCGTGCTGTCAGGTCGACGTATGGGTTGGCTGACCGGTATTTTCTTCATTCTCTGCTATGCGGTCTATATGTTTGGGCTGAACCATTTCTATCTGCTGGGGCAGGGTTGGGATACGGTTCTCGTTGAAGCGGACAGACTGTGGAGCATGCTTTGGAACTCTCTCACGCAAATCGTGCGCTCGTAACCGGCGCAGGCCAGCGACTTGGCCAGGCAATCGCGGTTGCTTTGGGTGAGCGCGGCTATCACGTCGCCATTCATTATCGCAGTTCGAAAGAGGGCGCCGAGGCGACAGCGAAAGCCGTGAGCGACGCCGGAGGTATAGCAGAGCTCGTTCAGGCTGATCTGGCAGATGAAGATGACACGGCGCGTCTGGTTGAAGCATCGGCCGATGCGCTTGGCGGGCATTTGGGGCTTCTGATCAATAACGCCTCCACCTTTGAAGACGACGATATTCTGACGCATACACGCGGCAATTGGGACTTCCATATGGACGTCAATCTGCGGGCGCCTATACTGCTTTCTCAGAAATTTGCAGGCATGCTGGGCAAGGAGCAGCGCGGTGTCATCATCAATATGATTGATCAGCGCGTCTGGAAGCTGAACCCGAGCTTTTTCACCTATACGCTTTCCAAGTCTGCACTCTGGAGCGCAACAAAAACTCTAGCGCAGGGGCTCGCGCCCAATATTCGCGTCAATGGAATTGGCCCGGGGCCGACGCTGAAAAACGAGTTTCAGTCCGATGACGAGTTTCAAAAAGAAGTTGAGGCGACACTGACGCAACGCGGCGCCAATCCGGATGAAATCGTCAAGGCGGTTCGCTTCCTTATCGATGCGGATGCTGTCACGGGACAAATGATTGCCGTTGATGGAGGTCAGCATCTCATCTGGCAGACACCCGACGTCGTCGACACAATTGATTAAAGGCACACAAAGTGGATTTTTCGTCTGATACGTCCGCGCCGGCGCACCCACAAATCCTTGAGGCGCTGGACCGGGTGAATTCCGGCACGCAGCCGAGTTATGGGGCGGACAGCGAAACGCTGAAGCTGAAGGCGGCGCTTGCAGAGCGGTTCGAGACCGATGTGGAGGTGCTTCCCGTTGCGTCCGGGACTGCAGCGAATGCGTTGGCTTTATCCATTGTCTGCGGTTCTATGGAGAGCGTGATCTGCCATCGCGAAGCGCATATTGAGCGTGACGAGCGAGGCGCGCCGGAATTCTTCACTGGCGGTGGTAAGTTGCATTTGTGCGGCGGCGATCATGCGAAGCTGGCCCCTGATGAAGTGGAATCCGTGTGTGCGGGCATTCAGCGCGGATTTGTTCATGAAACGCCGCCTGCCGCGTTGTCGCTTACGAACCTGACTGAGTCTGGCGCGCGCTATAGTGCCGATGAGACGGCTGCGCTCGCGCAGATCGCACACAATGCAGAACTCAAAGTGCATCTGGACGGTGCGCGATTTGCCAATGCGCTGGTGTCCGGTGCGGAAACGCCTGCGGCAATGAGCTGGAAGGCTGGCGTTGATCTCATGTCATTGGGCTTCACCAAAAACGGCGCGCTTGGCTGTGAGCTAATTGTTCTCTTCAACGATATGATCGAGCGCTTTCCGCTGCTTCAGGCGCGTGCAAAGCGGGCAGGGCATTTGCCGCCGAAAATGCGGTATCTGTCAGCTCAGGCGCTTGCTATGCTGGAAGGCGATCTCTGGCTGAGTTCTGCGCGTATCGCCAATGCAAAAGCACAAGCCGTTGCGGAGATTCTGACGGCCGAAGCAGGGGCGCGTCTGGCGCATCCGGTCGATGGCAATGAGGTGTTTGCTCATATGTCGGATAACGTGTTCGAAAGCCTCCTTTCGCAAGGACTGCGTGCCTATAAGTGGATTGATGGATCTGTGCGTTTCGTTTGCCACTGGAATACGTCTCAAAAGGACGTGGATGACCTTGCCGCGGCATGTCGTCAGCTTACATAAATGAACATGTTTATTAAAATGTAACTTCCGATTGTGTAAAGTCGGGGGAATGCAAGCCTGTGAGGCCGGTTGGCGCGTAAATTCGACGGAAAATTTCTTTCCATACGTGTTGGTCTTATTGCAGGCTGAAGAAAAAAAATACGATTCTGCGGAAGGCATATAAGCCGATGAATGAACAAGACGTCGTACACGATAAAAAGTCGGTCGAAACACGGGCGCGGATTTTCTCCTCCACCATCGACCTCATCAACGATATTGGCACCGAAAAACTGACGATCCGGAAGATTGCGGAAGCGGCCGGCGTATCGCCAGCGCTGATCATCCAGTATTTCGGCAGTAAAGCTGAATTGCTCCAGCAGGCGTTCGAGCAGCGTAATGAAGAGCTGAAACAGTCCATCCAGAAGATGAAGAACGAAGAGATTAAGACGCCGATCCAACTGCTGGTCCGGTTCGCAGAGACACAGATGGACCGCGATCTGGTGCATCCGGCTCTGACGCTTACCGTTCTGGCGAATTCGTTTTCGTGGGACATCGATTCTCAGGAACGCGTCGACAACCGGTTGAAAGGTTTTCGGCTGGCACAGCGAGAAGTTCTGGAGGCCAAATTCCCGAAACTTTCGGAGCATTATCTGAAGTTCGTTCCGCTCACATTCTTCTTTGTCTACGGACAGGCGCTGCGCCGTATGCTTCAGACGCATATGACGTCCGCTGAGGGGATCGAGTTCCTTATGCCGCACTTCAAAATCCTCGCTGATGCGATGGAAGCGGACATGGCGCGCTGACTGCTGACACCTCCTGTCAGCAGAAGGTGAATATCTGACTGGAACTATCGGGTCCCTGCCGCCATATTACTGTCATGGCAGGATCATCACGCAATCGGGGCATGGCAGAAGCCCCAGCTTCGCAATTCATCATGGACGGCGCCGTAGAGGTGCTGACCCCGTCTGAATGGACGCCTCACCGCCCGGATCGCGAGTGGGAGAAGACGGAGGGCGGCAAGGTCTTCAATCTTCAGTCCAAATACAAGCCGGCGGGCGACCAGCCGACGGCGATCGAAGAGCTCGTCACGGGCCTCAAAGACGAGGACGAGTTCGATCAGGTCCTGCTCGGTGTCACGGGCTCGGGTAAAACCTTCACCATGGCGAATATCATCGAGCGCACACAGCGTCCGGCTCTGATTCTTGCGCCGAACAAGACGCTCGCCGCGCAGCTCTATGGCGAATTCAAAGATTTTTTTCCTGATAACGCGGTAGAGTTTTTCGTCTCCTATTACGACTACTACCAGCCGGAAGCCTATGTCCCGCGCTCGGACACGTATATCGAGAAGGAATCCAGCATCAACGAGGCCATCGACCGGATGCGCCACTCCGCGACCCGTAGCCTGCTGGAGCGCGACGACGTCATCATCGTAGCCTCCGTCTCCTGCATTTACGGTATCGGCTCCGTCGAGACCTACACCGCCATGACCTTCAAGCTGGAGACCGGCCAGCGCATCGACCCGCGACAGGTCACGCAAGACCTCGTCGCCCTCCAGTACAAGCGCAACGACGCCGCCTTCGGCCGTGGCACCTTCCGCGTGAAGGGCGATGTCATCGACATCTTCCCCACCCACTATGAGGACCGCGCCTGGAAAATCTCCTTCTTCGGCGACGAAATCGAGGACATCTCCGAGTTCGACCCGCTCACCGGCAAGAAAATCCAGCCGCTTGAGAAGATCAAGGTCTACGCCAACTCCCACTATGTCACCCCGCGCCCGACCCTCAATCAGGCCGTCGACAAGATCCAGGACGAGCTGCAGAAAACCATCGCCACCTTTAACGAGCAGGGCAAGCTGCTCGAAGCCCAGCGCATTGAACAGCGCGTCACCTTCGATCTGGAAATGCTGCAGGCCACCGGCAGCTGTAACGGCATTGAGAACTATTCGCGTTATCTCACCGGCCGCAAGCCGGGCGAGCCGCCGCCAACCCTGTTCGAATACCTGCCCGAAAACGCCATCGTCTTCACCGACGAGTCTCACCAGACCATTCCCCAGCTCGGCGCCATGTATAAGGGCGACTTCAGCCGCAAACGCACGCTGGCCGAATACGGCTTCCGCCTGCCAAGCTGTATGGATAACCGCCCCCTCAAATTCGAAGAATGGGACGCCATGCGCCCGCAAACCGTCCACGTCTCGGCCACACCCGGCCCGTGGGAGATGGAGCGCACAGGCGGCGTGTTCTCCGAACAGGTCATCCGCCCGACAGGCCTTGTCGACCCGCCGGTCGAGGTCCGCCCCGTCTCCACAGGCACCACCAATCAGGTTGATGACGTCATCGCCGAGTGCAAGGCGACCGCAGAGCGCGGCTTCCGCTCCCTCGTCACCACGCTGACGAAGAAAATGGCCGAAGACCTCACCGAATACATGACCGAGCAGGATGTGAAGGTCCGCTATATGCACTCCGATATCGATACGGTGGAGCGGATCGAGATCATTCGCGATCTGCGCATGGGCGTGTTCGATGTGCTCATCGGCATCAACCTCCTGCGAGAGGGGCTCGATATCCCGGAATGCGCCTTTGTCGGCATTCTGGATGCGGATAAGGAAGGCTTTCTGCGCTCGGAGACCAGCATGGTGCAGACGATTGGCCGCGCCGCCCGTAACTCCGAAGCCAAGGTCGTACTCTATGCCGATAAGGTCACCGGCTCCATGGCCCGCGCCATGGAAGAAACAGAGCGGCGCCGCACCAAACAGATCGCCCATAACGAGGAACACGGCATCACGCCGGTCACAGTGCTCTCCGGCATTAAAGATGTGCTGGAAGGCTTTGTGCCGTCAGACCAGCGCGGCTCCGGCACCCAGCTCAAAGGCGGTAAGTCGCGCAAGCGCGGCGTGCAGGAAGAAAGTGTTGCAATCTCAGGCGGCTCTGGCCACAATCTTCAGGCTGTCATCGCGGATCTTGAGAAGAGAATGCGCGATGCGGCGGCCGACCTCGAGTTTGAAGAGGCCGCCCGGATGAGGGATGAGCTGAAGAAACTGCGCGAGGAAAATCTGGATTTGATTGGGTGAGGGGGAGCGCGATGGGGTTGTTGGAACGATTCAGCGGGAAGCGAAATGTTTCAAGACTTAAAGAGGCATTGGTTTCGTCAAGGCTCGGATTAGGCTTAGAGCAGATTGCGAGCACTTTGATAGAGCGCGGTGATCTGGTTTCTTTTGGTTCGGGCGAGGCTCTCATTACGCAAGGTGAGTATACCACAGATGTTTTCTTCATAATTGCTGGAACTGTCGAAGTCTCTGTCAACGGGAGGACAATGGCAAAGCGGGGGCCTGGACAACATATTGGAGAGATGGCGGCCATTGAGCCGTCGCAGCTTAGGTCAGCGACGTGTGTTGCTTTAGAAGAAGTTGTTGCATTGCGCCTTGGGGAAAATGAGTTTTCGAAAACGGCTGATGAATATCCAAAGATGTATAAAGTAATAGCAGCGGAACTTTCTCGGAGATTGTTGCAAAGAAATAGCACGGTCGGTGCTTATCGCGAGAAATCCAAAGTATTCGTCATTTCTTCGGTTGAGGGATTGGACGTCGCTAGGGTGATTCAAAATGCTTTTGAGCACGATTTTGCAGTTACCGTATGGACCGACGGAGTGTTTCGTTTGGCACAGTATCCCGTTGAATCATTAGAGCAGGCTGTTGAGGATTCGGATTTCGCAATTGCAATTGCTCAGCCAGACGATGTCGCGGAAATCCGCGGAGAATCTTGGCCAGTGCCTCGCGACAACATAATCTTTGAATTAGGAATGTTCATGGGCAAGCTGGGAAGAAAACGCGCAATATTGATGGAGCCTCGCGGCACGGATGTGAAGCTTCCTAGCGATCTAATTGGAATTGAAGTCGTCAATTACAATTGGACGAATTCCAAAGAGGGCATGTCGAACCTCGGCCCAGCGTGTAACAAACTCCGCGAACACTTTAAAGAACTTGGTCCAAACAACGGATGATTCGTTAATTGTGATAATTTGAGAAGCATTCTTTGAACTTCTCTTGAGACATCGCCATCGGGCAGTTTGGCATTGTTCCGCAGCACCCTGAGACTTCTCTGAATAGTTCCCAGAACTCAATCAGTAGTTTTCGTCGTTCTCTTTCAATTTGCACAAGTCTGATCATATCTTTCGAGTGTTCGCATGGGCGTTGGGATGCTGAGCTGGAGCGCTGTCGGCATCCCGCGGGGCAAGGATGGTCAACAGCGATAACTTCACCTTGCTCGTTCTCTTTGACTGTGTTTCGATCCGTAATCCAAGTCGGTTTTCCTTCGCGTGCAAGCAGGAAATCTTGCTCTATGCCAAGTCGGATCGCTAGCGCTTCACCCTCTTGCTGTGGCCTGTACGCGTCGCCGTGATCCCATGCATTAGAGTCCGGCCAAACAGCGCGCTTTGCCGCGCTAGCTTGAAAAATCAGATGTGAATACAGCGCTTGCCAAAATGAGACTGCAGACACGGAATCCGATACTGGCGTCCTGTCAACGCCCAAGCAAAAGCTTCCGTCAAAATTTATATGTCGTTCCGGACAGAACTTTGGCAAACATTGACCACGTTCTGCCTCATATACCTTGGGCAGCTGTTCGCAGCTGATCTTGAGCCTAAGCGCGGACCACTCTTTTGGAGCAGCCAGTATTTTTGGCTGCCCGATCAATGTGTTCTCGCTCTCTTGCCGCAACGCAATCCAATTGGGTGCAGTACAGAGCAGCCATTCTTGCGGGGTGGTCATGATCCAAGATGGGATCTGTGCGGTTCAGCGGAAATATGAGCAGAAGTGGAGCCGCCTACAATGCTCATCAACTCGTCATAGTGAAGGTCATTGCGGTAACCGTCCGCATCGAAAATGTTTGAATATCTCAGCGACGCCGCTGATAGAGCTCTAGGCCCGACCCGCATGTCTCCATCATCACATGCGCTCTGAAGTTCTTCAGAAGCGCATGTTGCTTTGCTCGACGAACATCGCACGCTTCCTTCACCACGAAATCCGATGCGTGAAACTGGAGTTGGACCACTTTCCAGTCCGATGGCCAAGCCTAGACTCCGAATTGACGGGAGTGACTCCTTCAGCACATAAAACGATGATCGAATTGCGGCCGCAATCTGAATTGCATCTTCAGCAGTCGAGCGATCATCATCTCCTTGTGATGAAATCGCGTGTAGGCAGTCGCCGATAAAGCGTACTTTTTTCGCACCGAAGTCGTCTCTAGTGCACCATACAAACTCTCTACGGATAACGTGCAGGTCATGAACTGCCTGTGCAATTCTATTGGTTCGTACGGCTTCGTCGACATACGCCGTAAACCCGTCAAGGTCCGCAAATAGGCTCGCCATACCCATCCTGATGGAATTGCTTGCCGACAGGAGATTGTAGTCGATCGACTTCAAAGGGGGCGTATGCTTATGGAATGTGAATGATGGCGGCCGGCTGCCAGATCTTGAAAGCGACCGTTGTTCGGACAGAAATGCATCAGCGGCTTCAGATACTCGGAGCTCCGTTTTTATTCCGGAGGCATCTACGAAGTCCAACGCTAACTTTGCCAAGCGAGTTACGTCAAAGGCCGACATCAGACGTCCTGCCGTCAGAATTCCGGCAACTTGCCTGACTCGGTTACTCGGAACGATGCCTGGAATGTCTGTTGCCGCTAACTTGGCGGCATGGTTTGCAGGGCTACCGACAAACAGGGGTTCTTGCTCAGGTTTTCGTCCGCTGTTTATAGCCACAGCTTTTCCGCTATCGATGCCGATACAAACGTCCGTTCGGTACCTGCTTTGGAAAAGGTCACTTTGTGAACGAACCATGTCGATGAAGGATTGAGCGAATGCAATAGCGGTTTGGACTCGTTCGACTTCCCGATGTGGACCTTCGGGTGCAAGTACAACTGCATGCAGTCTGCCGCCATGAAAGTCTACTCTCTGGATACCAAAGGCCCGGATCAGTTCATCGCAGGCGCGAT
Source organism: Ponticaulis sp. (assembly GCF_029210165.1). Lineage (NCBI taxonomy): Bacteria > Pseudomonadati > Pseudomonadota > Alphaproteobacteria > Hyphomonadales > Hyphomonadaceae > Ponticaulis > Ponticaulis sp. The sequence continues at coordinate 2,630 of NZ_JARGNT010000001.1, read as the reverse complement.
AGTGGAGGTGCAGAAACTGTAGTGCTCGTTCGTGAGACGCTTCAGTCTCTCTTTGGTTCTCCGTAAGAGTATCGTTGAAGTCGATCAGGTTGGCGTAGATATGAACGCCATCTGTCGTGATTGCCTGATTGTATGAGAGTTCAAGAATTGGATCTCTGCGAGGATTGAGACCTTTCTGGGAGTCCTCAATAATCTGCCGCGATCTATCCTGATAATATTCACCGAATTGTTGAACCCTCATCCGACTGATCGGGTTGTCTTCGATGAACTTCCTGATGCGTGCTCTGCTACGTTCTTCTGACCAAGCCATGATAAACATCACCTTCGTTATCGCTCTCTCTGCACGAGAGCTGACGTCCGAAGCTTGACAAAGCAGTGTTCCGTTGGATTATCGGAACTCAGTAGAGAGCAACTTTCTGCCCTTCGAACTATCGATGCAGAGTTAGTTCTCCAGAAAACCGTCGAGTTGCAGCTCGGCGGTTTTCTTTTACAGAAAATTAACCGTCGAAGACATGTTTGGTGTTTTGTGGGATATAATCAAGGGCTAAAAAGCCTACTATATACAGAAATTAGTTAAGAACTTCCACAATATATAGTGTTATCCCAGTAATTCACAGATTCGCAATCGCTTGCAATAGTGCGAATCACGTGAATTGCGATTTTTCCGATACACTCAATCAGGCGGAAATCGCAGGTTGAAAATATCATTTCTGGATGGACGGACCGCTGCCTGATCTATTCAAGTTCGAGCGCTTTGCTTGATAGGGCCAGACCAGACCACATACTAGCCCCGGTGGCCAAAGTAGTATTTGCGAGAGACCTCGCAGCAGATTTTAGCTTACCAAACTTAGTTTTACCTGTTTCCATGTGATGCTCCTTTCCATTTGATGTTGATAGATCAACGACGAATGCCAAAGCCCAAAGGGCAATAAATGTGAGAAGACCACCGAGACAGATGATGTGAATGGGAATCGAACCCAATCCTACCAAACCTATCAGGCAAAACGCTCCAACCACAGATGGTGCTTGGTCTACAAAATTCAACATGTTCAAACGCCCAACTCCTTTACGTGGAATGCGCCAGAATAAATTTATCAATCAAACGGTCGCTGCGCGTGGTTCTTTCTGGTGCATTACGGCCTCCGGCCTAATAACACCCTACGGTTTGCGCACCACACTCTCATCAAGAAATCCCGGATTGCGTAAGCAGGACTGGGACCCAGCCTGAGATAAAACTGGACCCCGGCTCGTCGCGCTGCGACGTCCGGGGTTTCTGGTTTTTAGGGGTGGTTTCTTTGTTTTGCTCGGACGCGTTTCTTTCGCCTTTGGCTCAAGGCGTCCTGCGCCTTCGCGTTGCTCGTGGTATCAGAACTTATCCCACCGTGAGAGAGTGAGATCATACTCTTACCTATGACACATAATCCAAAACGCGCGCCATATACGGCGCAGACCAAAGCCCAAGTCCGCAAGCTGCGTGAAGAGGGCTATTCCAATGTTCAGATCACAGAGGCGACCGGCGTGCCCGCCTCCACCATTGCGCGATGGGCGGCCGAGGGTGGCTGGCGAGTAAAAGATCTGGTGGAAGAACCGGCGTTTAACGCGCCGGAGACGCCGCCACTCGGCCTGCTGCCCGGACTGGGTGGGGACTCCTGGGTTGGCTCCCGCGAACCTGTCAGTTCGCATGGAGCAGGCTCAGGGCTGCACTCACAACTCTCAGATCAGCGCGACAGCCTTGAGCCCGTCTCATCGCGAGAGGGGAGCGAAGCGGGAGACAAACATCAATCAAGCCCTGAGCCCGTCTCATCGCGGGACCCCGGACTTGATCCGGGGGAAGCGGGAGACAATCATCGAACAAGCCTTGAACCCGTCTCATCGCGAGACCCCGGACCTGATCCGGGGGAAGCGGGAGACAAACATCAGACCACCCCTGAGAAAAACGACGCGCGAGCACAACAAAAAGCCCGCCAGGCGCGACTGGAACATGCTCTAACAAACGCTGCCAGAGCTGCCGAGGATGCGATTATGCGCGGTAATTTCGCAGCCGCCGCCAAGGCCACGCAAATGGCCGATACACTGTCCCGCTCGCTGGAGCGGGTGCGCGTTCCCGAAGAAGAGGAACAGCCGGACGGTGTGTTCTACTCATTCGAGGAGATTGCGGCGGCGCGCGCTGAACTCATGCGCCGGCTGGACCGGATCGCCGCGACGATACGGCCGGATGAGATGGTGGAGGGTTAGAAATCCCGGTTTCTCGAAGAGAAGACCGGGACCCAGCCAAGTTGAAAACTGGATCCCGGATACGCGTAACGCGTTCCGGGATTTCTATTACAATTTGCCACGTGGTATTCCAAACCCAATCGGCTAATCTGGTCTGGTTAACAGATACCGGACCCGCGCCATGAGCGAACTTCACGACCACGCCGAGCATCATGCCATCAGCCGTATGGGCTGGCTTCGAGCCGCCGTACTTGGCGCGAATGATGGGCTGATCTCCGTCGCGAGCCTGATCGTCGGCGTGGCCTCTGCTGCCCAGCCTTCGAGCGTGATCCTGCTGACGGGCTTTTCTGCGTTGGCCGCGGGTGCGCTCTCTATGGCGGCGGGCGAGTATGTGTCTGTCGCCTCGCAGGCCGATA